>NZ_CP069422.1 GCF_018118585.1 Aristaeella lactis | reverse complement strand
CAAAAGAGGTTTTCGGACTAAGCATGAGGCAGACGAATGGGAAGAATCTTTTCTCAGGGAACTGAAGCAATCGCCAGATATTACCTTTGGTGAATTCTGGGAGATTTACAAAAGAGATCGGAAGATGAGGGTGAAGCAGTCCACATGGGACACAAAGGAGAGTATCGTGGAACAGCACATACTGCCATTTTTCAGGAGTAGACTTCTTCGCGAAATCACAACGATTGACATCATGTCATGGCAGAATCATCTTTTGATGGCAAGAGTTCCAGGCACTGGAGAACCTTATTCATCTGACTATTTGAGGACCGTACATAATCAGCTTAGCTGCATCCTTAATCATGGCGTGAAATATTACAAACTCAAAGATAATCCAGCCATGTAGGAACATGGGCAAAAGCAGCAAGAGGAGATGCAAATTTGGACACAGGGCAGAGTTCCAGAAATTCATTGTATTATGATGGACGTCGATCCTGTACTATGCTTACGAAGTGTTGTATTGATGGGGATCAGGAAGGCGAGTTATTGGCTCTACCAAAGGCAGACGTTGACCTTTGAGAAACGGCAGATGAGAATCAACAAGACACTATACAGCAGAGGGAAAGTGGAGATGGTCACCAGCCCCAAAAACTGGAAAGTAACTGAACGATATCGATCCTGCAATTTCTAGCTGATGAATTGGCCGAATACTTTTCCATGAACTACGACTCTTGCATGACGATGATCGCATTTTTTCCTGTTAAGGGATGTGTCTTGAGCCGTCAATTGAACGCTGGGGCAGAAAAAAAGCTGGGATTGAAAAGGATAAGGGTGCATGATTTATGTCATCGGGCATGTCAGCCTCCCAATCAATGTTGAGGATTCAATGCGATTCAAATTGCTCGCCGTGTCGGTCACAGTTCAATTGACATATCTGTACGCTATGCGCACCTGTTTCGGTGCAAGCCGATATGGCGAATCGTCTGGATGAGATGAAGGAGCGATGAAAGATGTCTGATCGGGTTCTGATCGTCAAGGGAGATGGAGGAGCCGTACGGTTGCATTCAGATTTCACCGAAGAAGATGCGGCTCAAATGAAAGAGTTCGGTTATCCGGACTCACCAAGACTATATTATCAAAAGGGTTCTCGAGAAGAACATTGTTAGATGGGAAATCCGAGAGTATATAAAGCGCCTCGGAAAAATGACGGAGATTCTTCAGCGGTTGAAGGATCTACCTGAAGACAGTGGTTTATCGAACCTGAATTTTGGGGAGAAAGCATCCAGGTAGTTGCAAACACGTTGGCTGGATTGAGTAAGACTATGGGACAGATGAACGATATGTAAGAGAAAGGAAGGATTACTATGACGAAACGCTTTGTTGCTAATAAGAAAGACAGGACGATGTGGGCTTGCTGCACAGCCGCTTATATTCTGATAGCTGATTGGCATAGCCTCGTGGCAGCATTGTAAGAGCGGACTCGACGATGGAAGTCTGGTAAACGAGACTCTTTCGGCAAGAATGAGTATGAAGATAATTACAACCTGCCAATCTGGCAATTTTTGCGTCACTGATCCTGACACCTACAAGATGCCGACGGCACAGACTACCGAATCCATAATGGCAATGATCGCAGAGCTGCTTAATATGCGTGGAGAAACATCAGATCAGAATGCGGTAAGAAACGAATGCGAGAATCTGCTGGCATTTGTTTCCAGATTTTGCGGACGCATCATATGTATCATCTTAGGGCTGGCGGCAGCGCTCAGAAGGGATCGCTGATACCTGTATGATAGAGAGCTTGAAAACTATGTACTGTAACGACTATGACGATGTAGCTTAAGGAGGGATTATTATGACTACTATGACTGGCTTGTTAATATTACATGTCCACACTGTGGTGAGGGACTTTGGGGTGAACGCTTGGAGTATCAAAGTGTTGCTGAACAGATCAGGGCTAAGGTTGAGGATCATATCCGCCAAGAAGCCAACGCTAAGAAGGAAGAAGAGATTCAGGCGCTGGGCAATTGCACTTGAAAGCAGACCAGCTTCCGGTCACTTGAAGCAAAGTGATCCAGGAAAGAGCAGACAATGAGAAGTCTGTGGCCGAACTGGAAGCATATGCTGATAAAGCAGAACAGGACAAAAACTTGCCGTGCAGCAAGCTGTGGCCGAACGTGATGCTGAGAATGTCCGCCTTCCGAAGAACTGGAACATTCCAAGGAAGAAGCCGAAATGGATCAGAAGGCCGCGGATGCGCGCGGAACCAGAATCCGGGAATTGGAAGCAAAGCATCTGCAGGATACGACCCGAATCAAGGCAGATGCCGATGCCGAGATCGCCAGGTGGGAGCGGCAGATAGCCGCCATGACGGAAAAGGCGAAGGCTGGGGATACCGAAAAAGAGCTGGCGGTCAGGGCGGCGAAAGACGAGGCGCTTGCCACAGCAGAAGGACGCTGAAATTGTCCGGCTCCAGGGGCAGCTCCAGACACAGGAGCAGGCGGCCAAGGTGAAGGAGTTTCAGCCAAAGACCGTAGTATGAAACCGCTTTTAAGGCTTGGGACGACGAGCTGAACGTCAAGGATTTCCATGAAAAACTCGACGCGAAAGCCATCGGCGAAAGCCTCTAGAAGTATACTGCCAGAACCAGTTTAACGCGATTCGGACGATCGCGTTCCCCGGAGCCTACTTTGAGAAGGACAATGACGCCAGGAGCGGTTCCAAAGGAGATTTTATTTTGACGAAGCCTTTCGATTATGTTCGAGATGAAGACCGAATCGGACGAAAACGGCCAGCAAACATAAGAACGAGGACTTCTTCAAGGAACTGACAAGGACCGGCAGGAGAAGAAATGCGAATACGCGGTGCTTGTATCTACGCTGGAAGCGGATAATGATTTCATAACGCCGGCATCCAGGACGTCTCTTTCCGGTACCCGAAAATGTACGTCGCCCGCCCGCAGCAGTTTATTACCATCAGCCTGCCAACGCTGCGCTGAACTCCCTTGAATAATTGTGAAGGAACTGGCGCTGATTAAAAGCCAGCAGCTTGACTCTGACGAATTTTGAGAAGAACATGCAGGACTTCGCGATTCTTCGGCCGGAACTACCGCCTTGCCAGCGACAAACTGAATGCCGCGGTCGAAGGAATTACGACCATTGCCGCCCTTCAGAAGACGAAAGAGAATCTGCTTGTTTCGACAATCAGCCCGCCTTGCCAATGATAAAGCGGACAACCTGAGCGTCAAAAACTGACGCAAAACGCGCCTTCTGTCGCGGCAAAACTGACAGCGATCAAGGGCGCTGCGGAACCCAAACCTGAAAAGAACTCCGGCATGACGGCTGCGGCATATACTTCCGGAAAGGTTGGCAGGTTCTGCGAGCCTGCCCCGCTTTTCGCCTCATTCAAAGGAGGGGTGAAAATGAGCAGGTTTTTTCAGAAATGTTAAAGGAAAATGCAGGTTCTGCAACTGCTGCGGCGCTCCTGGGTGAAAAAAGCATCCGCTGTATAATACGATCGAAGCTGATTTTACAGTGACGCTTTGCCGTGAGTGCATTTACAGATCTTTCGGCTGATTGACAACAGTCCCCAAACCGCAGCTTTGGTAACGAAAACGCGAAGGACACCTTCGCAGATGAAAATTCCTGGACGATTATGTGATCGGGCTGAAAAACGCCAAGATGGCTTTTGAGCGTCGCCATCTACAACCATATGAAGCGCCTTGACTGCAGTCGGGCGAAGATCCGGGTTCAGAAGAGCAATATCCTTCTGCTGGGGCCGACCGAAGCGGAAAAACTTACCTGGCCCAGACGCTGGCAAGAATGATGGATGTTCCATTTGCTATTGCAGATGCTACAAGCCCAACAGAAGTGGGTTATGTGGGAGAGGATGTGGAAAACATCCTGCTGAATATATACCATTCTTCTGGAATGGATCTGGCAAAAAGCTGAAAAAGGGATCATCTATATTGACGAAATCGACAAGATTGCTTTGCAAGGAGAAAACATGTCGATAACCCGGGATGGTGGTGAAGGGGTTCAGCAGGCATTGCTTAAGATTCTGAGGGCACTATTGCACGTACCGCTTTCTGGAGGATTTGTGGTAAAACATCCGAACGGGGATATGTTGGATTTTGACACAACAAATGTGTTGTTCATCTGTGGAGGAGCCTTTGAAGGCGTGGAAAAGATTGTCCAACAACGGAACGGAAAACGATCCATGGGCTTTGGCGCTGTTCAAGCAGAGATCAGAAGGATAACGCTTTTTCCTGAACAAGGTAAGCCCCCGAAGATCTGATCAAATATGGTTTATTCCAGAATTTATTGGAAGGTTGCTTATTGTAGGGGCTTAATGAATTATATCAGAACTGACTAATCAGGGTATTATCTGAACCTAAAGACAATTTATGCCGGCAGTATCAGGAATTGTTTCTGCAAGGATGGGGTCGATCTAGTTTTACACATGATTCAAGTTGGAAGAGATTGTCACAGAGCTATAGAACGTAAGTGTGGAGCCAGAGGGCTAAAAGCCATTATAGAAGAATTCTGATGAAGATAATAATGTATGAATTGCCTGACAAGAGTGGTGTAAATAAAATGTGTTATGATAGACAGACTATTTTGATTTTGGGAGAAGCAAAGTATAGCAACAACGAGAGAAAAAGAGTATGGAAATGGATATTTCAAAATGAGGTGATTGATATGAAACTAAAGTTAGTATGATAGAAAATTGATATTCTTTTTCGGAAAAGGAGAAGGAAGAAAATGAAAACTCTTATTTGTTATATTATTAGCCAGTATACTTATGGCATGCACAACTGCACATATGGAAGGGGCTCAGACTTCATGGCCCATTGTTGTCATGGGATGATGAGATAGATCTTCTGACGCATGAGGAGGTGCTCTCTGGGTGTGGATGCTGATCCTGAGACGCTGTTTGCTATAAGGTTTTTTGCCTGATGGTACGGTGCAGATAGAACGTTACTGCTGGTATCACAAGCAAGTGGAAATACCTGAAACAATACAGGGACTTAGAGTATCTCGTTTGGGAGACAATTTATTCATAGATGTCCCAACTGAGGACGTTTTTCTACCAAACACTAATATCAAAATGAGTGACTCCACATTTGACTTTTCGAGGCACTGTGGATGAAAGCCAACCATCCCTATCTTGCTTTTGTTGTAGCAATTATAAACAAAAACAAATACTCTTGAGTACTATAGAAGCACTATTTATCATAATATGGTATACATCTATTCCGGCGGGTACAGTATATTGTATATATTCTTCATATTGTAAATGAAATAATGAATAAAATTGGTCATCGCCGGGTCACATCTGTCCATGAATTCTGCTTATTTTTCTCGGAGATTTTTAACTGCTATATGGAAAATCCACCTCTCATATTAAAAAAAAACACCAGAAAAAGTGTTAAGTCTATCCATGTTGATTGATTCTTTTTTACGGGGGATTATGGTTGCTATATGGAGAGATTGCTATATTATCATCTTTACAGTAAAAGAATTATATGCTTTCAGTTCATTTTTTCATGTATTGTTTAATCAATAATGTACACAAGATAATGAACGGTTGAGAATCCTGCCTATTTAGCAATATAGACGTTTTATATGAGTTCATTATATCATTAACAATTTGTTGGGTAATAGGAGCTGCTCTTATTTAATATGGTTATTTATAATTGTTGAAAAGAGATTCGCCGTCTTGGAAAAATGATAGTTGCTCAGACTTCATGGATGGTTTCTGGGTGTTGTGTTGTTTTTGATTGGACGTTTTCTTACAGTGCTGTCTTTTTACAGAACTGTCTATTGATTTTTCAACAACAGTGTTATCTATTTCATTTGCGACCGTTTCGATTGAGATGGTAATGGCTTTTTCGTTTTCTATGGGATCAGGTTTTTGTTTGGGGAGATACGCTTGAATAGATTTTTGTTTTTGGTGTTCCTTTTTTAATGTACGTATCTGTTCTACGATAATACTATCATCGGTAAACCTGATTGTATTTCCGTCTGGATAGACAATTCCAAGTTCACCTCCTGTTAAAATGGCGACACGAGCAATATCATTTATATTCCAAGTATCATCGTGAAGTTTGTTTGAGAGTTGCTGACGAGAAATAGACATATGTCGAGCAAGATCTGCTGGACGTTTCCCTGCTTTCTTGAGTGCTTCACGCACAGAATCTGAATTCATATATTTATTCCTCATTTCTATGGTTGGCAGATTTGTGTATGATGCGTATGAGGGCATTTTTCCTTCGAGCATCAGAAATCAGATCATTATATGCACTGACTAAAGCTGTCTGATAGTCATTTAATACAGAAGGCTGTCCAACAAACTCTTGCTGTATTGCATAATCCGAATGCGCTTTTATTTGCTCTCCAGTAATAGAATCTGTCAGGATTATATCGAAATCATCACCAGGCTCATCAGAGGTGATCTCAATATATATGGTTGTATCTTCCGAAAAGCAGAAATCAAATATATAATTCGGCATAATGTTTTTCTGATCAGGAAGATGTTGCATATCAATAGGTATAATCCTGGATGAAAGATCATTCTGGAGAGGACGCTGTTCTAGTTTTTCTACAATTGCTGAACGGCGAGCATCTGTACGGTATTCGGACTTTGGAATTTCATTCTTATCAGCATGACCCATATATGCTGAACGTTCTGACTCTGTCAGATTTAGGATATTGAAAACGGTTGAATTCTCTCTGCGAAGCAGATAAGCAGACGGATCGCGGTAATCATAGCCTTCAATTGCCATTTTAGCTTTGTTGTTGGTTTCAATATCGGCCTGCCGGAATTCTTCTTCGTCATATTTCAGCTTTTGAAAAAATTTCCGCCCAGCATCGGATAGTTGTGCTGAAGAGATGCCTGATATGTAATCGTGTTTTCGGCAGGCTATTCGTAATTTGCCGACATATTCATCAAGGGACTTTGTTTTGAGACGCTGTTGTTCTTTTTCAGGCAGTTTGTCTTGATTTTCAGCTATCCAAGCTTTGACATGCTCTCTCCGTTTGTTTATTACTGCCATTATCTTTTTCAGGGCAAGCAGTATTCTATAACCATTCTTCGTCTTTAGACCTTGTTTGATCTGTGATTTGCCAATTTTGGTGCTTACATGTAGAAACAGGAAGTAGTCTTCTCCGATTTTACGAATATCATCAAACGTTACACCGCAAGCCTCATTGTTTCTTAAACCAAAGGCATACATAAGCAATAACCCGAACCATTCACCTGTCATCATTGTGGGTGAATGCGTTAGTAGAAAGAACACGGTTGCGTTTTGCTCAGGAGTTAGACACTTGGGAAGCCTATGTGGTTTTTCGGTTTCATTTTCAGATACTGTGTAAGGGGATCCCCACAGAGATATATCTTCACATTCTGTATGATTAATTGCAGCTTTTATAATCTTCTGAAAAAGCACCCGATAATGCCGTATATGCGGAGCAGGATCATTGTAATCTTCTTTCAATATTTTTTCTTCGATAATATCCATGGCATTATCGATATCTTCTTTGGTAAGATCCTTGATGGGTTTATTACCAGTTACACTTAGTAAAGCAGGAAGTAGCGTCTCTTTATAGTGCTTGCCATACTGTTGAAGAGTTTCAGTAGCATTCCAATCAGAAGATATTTCATCAAAATAAGCATGCATGATACCATCTAAAGTTTTTTCTCCATCAATTGTTGTGATTGTATTTTGCGGAAGGCTGAAAAGGAACAGTTTTTCGGCAAGACTCCTTTTCCGTTGATTACTTTTACTTTTAAATGTTTCCAGTAATGCTTTGGACTGTTTACTTGATCTTTTTTTTGCTTTCATTTTAATACCACTCCTTTTTGTTTGACTTTTGCATAGCGGAAACGCTGAGTTTCAGCCCGTACTTTCCTCCGGAAACTTCGAGAAGAGTATGGGGTGAAATTTTCAACGGTCCCAAAATTGCTTTACGTCTATAGCTTCCTTGAATCAAAGTAGGCGTTTGTAAGGATATAAGCATACTGTTAATCCAGCGATTTACAATCAATGCGATTTTTTCCTGAAGAAATGGGGACATATATCCGGAATAATGCCTGTCATCAGTTGAGTCTGGATAGATACCTATTGTGAATGATGATTGTCCGTCTTGCATACCTAACATAGTACAATGATGAAACCAAGAGGGAACCATAGGAGGTCCCTTGCGTTGATCCAGATCATCTTGTATATCTGTTCCTGGGAGGTCAAAATAGTTATGAATATCTTGACGCCCACTGTAATTATCAAGTGTTTTGTAAAATTCTTTAGCTTGAGCTTTAGACACGCCCATTAATGTTCGTGGATGATCATCTGATGTTATCTGAAGAAATGGTTGCTCTGATTCACATGCAGAAGGGTTAATTGCAATAAGCAGTTCTTTATATTTTTCAATCACAGGTATAAGAATAGGTGCCAAAGGAACAGGACGGCTTTTCAAAGGCTTTGAAATATCTGAATAATATATGGCTTTATTATTCGTATCGATCTTTTTTGAAATGTTCAACTCATAGATATGTGCAATATCAATATAGGGAACATCGCCCCACGTTAATGCACATAATTCAAAGTAACTTGCGGGCGTATAGTGAATAAGTATATCAAACACGGTTTCGGTCATAATATTGATTTTTTGATAATCAGAGATGGGCTTTGCAAAGATATATTCTGCTATTTTCAATTCTTCGTCATCAGAATAGTGGTTACGTTTCAACATTTCACGCATTTCTGCTCGTTCGTATTTCCCGAGTTCTAATATGTTAAGCAGCTCTTGGATAGGCGAAATATATACTGCAATACCCATGCTTTTGGATGCTTCTAGGATTATTTTGATTTGTAATAAAATGTTATTCTGCTCTTCGTTGCTACATTTTGGATATTCCAAGTTTATTATCCTTTCATATTCATCTTGTTCTGTATGAGAGTCAGGATGTATTGACGAGATATAAGGATGCTTATTGGAAAAGATTTCCGAACATAGTTTGCTGGAGTAACTATCTCCGTTGGTTTTTAGGCTTTCATAACAATAAAAGTTAAGTGTTTTTATACAGGGTATGATACCCTTTAGATCGCCTTCTTGAAGTCTGTATTTAATATCACTTTTGATTTGTTTCCTGAGTTCATGGTTTACAAGATCTTCGATGGTATCATATATGCCTTCGATGGTATTGGAACTTCTTTCTAATTCTTCGCTACGATTTCCATTGACTGATTTATAGTAACAGATGGCCGTATATGGACGGTTTTTACGGTTTTTATATAGACGATAACATACGGTGATTTCATCTGAATACTTATATTGCTGAGCGGAATGATGATTAACAAAAGAACGAGTACGAGTGTTGGAACGAAGAAATTGAGTAAAAAGAGAACGGATATTTTCTTTACTTGAAATCAAAGTGTGGTAATTAATAAAAAGATGTTTATGAAGGATCCGAGCTTTAGTCATTGTGGGTGAAATATCCTTATACTCTGTAGGTAACATGGTGAGTATTTCTACTGTTTCAGGTTCACTGCCGGGTGTTAACTGAAGAATGAGATAATTGTTAGGAACAGAAGACAGTCGTCTTGTAGGCATCAAAAGAATACTGTTAAGCGATATTCCATCCTTCTTGAATTCTTCAGCCAGTATATTTTTGTTCAAGTTAAACTGCATGTCAGTCATAACCATTAAAAATGAGGATTTTCTGCAATAAAAGATAGGCTGCAGTTTGCTCTTTGAATAGGATTCATTTTCTTCAAGCTTTTTATCAATTGTTTTTGTTATTTCTGCTTTGGTTTTCATTGGGGAATCGGTATTGATTATTGAGGTTGAAATATGATTCTGTGCTCTTTTGGCTTTTTTAGCATATTCCCACTCTTTACCTGTAGAACACCAAACAACCAAATCATATCTAGGCATATATGCCCAAGCGACCATGAGTTTATATATGCGTTTTTCGTAATATGGGAATGCTTTTTTGTATATTTCCATAAGACTGGTATTAGAAAACATAAACGAGCAATCAAATTGATATGAAACTATTTTATGGATAAGGTCCGGTGAGGGATCAATAACAAGACATGATCCGGATACGGATTGCTTCTTTATTAGTTGGTACAAATATGATGTTTCAAGACCAGAGAGATTGCGTGAGGGGGGATAAAGAATTGCTTTAATTACAGTGATAGGATCGGTATTGTGACAAACACGGAGCACTATTTCAAATAATGGCTTAGCGACTAACGGGTCATATGTTTTTATAGTTTTATCTTCACTTGCTTTGTTCCAACTATTTACTCCGTGAGCATAAATCAACATATACATGTAAAAGATCATGTCGTTGGATACACCTATGTTTTGTTTTCGAAATGTCAAAAGATCCTGAATGTATCCGGTTTCCAGAACAGGAACATTTGAATCCATGCAAATGATTTCGATGGAATGTGCGAAGGCTAAAATATCGTGCTGGGTTAATCCGGGAAACAGTTCGCTTTTAATAGCCTGAAAATGTTTGGGGAAAGAAAGAGTAGGTGAATTATGAATCTTTTGCACATGACGAATTACATCATAAGACAGAGAAAACTGGATATCTAAAGGAATAGATTGATCTGTTGATGGATAAATAGCGAATGGGTTGACTATAGAAGAATAAATGGATGAAAACCCATGATTACAGATATAGTTGCCTATTTCTTTGAAAAGAGGAAGGCTATCTGTATCGGGAGTAAAGGGAAGACTATATCCAATAGTATGAAAGTATTCTTTTGTCTTCTGCAGAGCAGATGGAAAAGCTGTGTCTTCATCGGTAGCAGATGAGCAGGATCGAAAAAACACAACAGAAAACAGTAGCGAAAGGATTACTGCGCTTTCATCCCACACATTTGCACCGAGCCGAGTAAGAAGAGATAAAATCTTTTTTCTCATATGAATGCTCCTTTGACCTTCTGAAAATCTTCATTGCTCCTTGTTGAAAAACGATATAAGAATTCTGCTCTTGATATCCCGTAAGCCACGGTGATAATCAAAGAGTAAAATCCATATACTATTATTCTATTTTTTGGTCATTTCTTGAGAGATTTTGAAAAAAATTATCTCTATGCTTATTAAGCATAGAGATTGTTGATATATAAGGAAATAAGATTGTCCTAATGATAATTAAGTATCATTCTGCGGTATTGAGATTTTTGTTTATTTGACAATCGGTACTATATGCCATTTACATCATTTGCACTTTCAATCCTAGCTAGATTTTCGCACTCTTTTGCCATTTTATCGGCTTCGTAAGCAGTTCCCAGAGATGCAAATAATGCAGCAGCTTTAGCATAGAGTTCGCGCCGCTCTTCATTATTTGCTCGTTGCGCTTTAGCTTTTAAGCGTATAGCATCATTATATAAGCAAATGATATGATATGTCCTGGCTTCTTTTTTGCACTGATTGATTTTTTCTTGAACCTCTTCAATATCAGCATATTCAGATAATTCTTCAGCAAGGGAAAGATACCATTCTTCACGTTGGTCTTGTGGTATAGTGTTTTTATCATCAAGTTTTGCAAGTATCTTTTTATACTCAGCAATTCTTTTTTGCTTTGTGACTAGTTTAATTGCCTCTTCAGCATAGTATCTGCATTTTTTTGCATATGAGGCAGAGGCTTCAAAAGGAGTAAACTCGTCAAATATACTTGCTAGTTCTGAATACCATTTATATCTATTATGGAGAGATATATTTTGCCCTTGTTCGATTTTTAGTATGTATTCTCTGAATTTTAGCGCTTTTTCTTTTTTGGTCATAAATGGAGCCCCAGATGCCCATGAATCTATTGCTTTGCTCTTTCCTAAGACTGCTAACCAAACTTCAAATTGAGGGCATAAAGTATAATCGTCAATCATCAATTCGTTACAGTACTCGTCAAATAACTTGAGTGAATTGCTGAATTGACTATGAAGGAAAGATACAAGGTCCTCAAGAGAACTGAAGTGTTTCTTGCCGATATATAGAGTTTTATCTCCCGATAGTTCATAGGCTAACTTGAAACGGAATACCATACTTTCTCTATCATGTTTAGAAACAACATTTTTAAATTGTTGCTCGAATAATTCTATCCGATCAATATTGTTTTTTTCTGATGGTGAGGTATATCTTAAGAATCGGGAGACACATTTATTTTCAAATAATTCATCTATGGTTGAAATTATTGCAACCTTTTCCAAACGAAGAGCAGAGAGGTATTTAACACCAAGGTCATATATGTTAGCATACTGATTATTATTCCAAGATAGAGATTTGTAATCAGGGTTGATTCTATAAATAAGATCGAAAAAAGCCTCGTCTTTTTTGTCAATGCTTTGTCCAAGAATATCAGAACGATCTATCGCTTGGATCCAGTTTATAAACTGTGCATTGAAGTTCCCATTCGGATAAATGTCGGAACGCAATTCGTATTCAAAAGTATTGCCATTTTTAGTTGCTTTTTCATTGATGTGTTTAACATAACTTGGTATATCGCTAAACAGATTAGAATCTATCTCATAATCTTTCTTATCTGAAAGCATATATGCCAAACGATACTGCTTGGATAGAGACTCTTCTTTACTTCCACTAAATGATCTGTACTCTGATTCAATTGCTCTTAGTGTGTTGATTTGTTTTTTTGCAGTAGGATCTATGATTTGAACATACAGTGAAAGGATTCCCATGAATTGCATTTCATTCATCATATCAATGAATGTGGTATTTTCTGAACGAATTGCCTTGAGATATTGATATCCCAGTTCTGATAGATTATCGAAGATTTCTCCTTTCCATAAAAGCTTTTTTTGCGACGAGTCTATTGCATATATGCATCGAAACATTAAGACATCAGGATTTGCAGTTTCTGCTTCTTCTTGGAAATCCATTAAGTAGCTAATTATTTCTGCATTTGAGTCTTTCTTGAAATGTTCTAGCAGAAGCCCCCTAAAGAGATGCTTTTTCCCTTCATCCCATCTTTCATTAAGCAGTTTTGCTAACACTTTCGTACTGGTTATGCTTTGTCCAGCGAATCTATAGGGAAGCATATCTTCATCTGAAGATACGTTTTGATATATCGTTTTTTGTGCTTTATAAGCTAATGTATTTGAGGATGTTCCAGAGATGCCGGGTAAAGGTTGTGGAACATCATTGCACCAATTAATAACTTCTTCATAGCCCCAACGTCGATTGGGATTTGATTTATCTTTTCGGTTTCTGATATCAGTATATGTCAATGCATTAATTAAATCCTTCAGCTCTTCTTCCATATCATCAGGAATTGGAGGTTGTTGGATCAAGGTGAATTGCTCAATCTGTTCCTGCGTAAGGCCCTGACTTGGAGAATGTCCACAATATAATTCATAGATGGTTATTCCAAATGAATAATAATCTGATTCGCTTAAGAAGAGGTTTCTAAACGTTTCAGGTGCGGAATACTCAGGTGTCAATCCTGTTCTAGTAACAATTACTGTGCTTCCACTGTCCCTTATAGAACTGATTCCGAAGTCGATTATTGCAACTGTTCTCCCATCGTTGTTTAGCATAAGGTTCGAGGGCTTTACATCCTTATGTATAATATTATTTGTATGAAGTATATGCAGGCCTTCATTAACCGAAGGAATAATCTCATATTTTAATTGTTCGAAGGAGAAGGTTTTTCCGGCAAGACTTCCGTTTATATACAGAGGTAATATTTCAACAGGATATCCATTGTATTCACCCATTGCAAAGATGCGTGCAACAAAAGGTGAACGAATTTCTGCCAACCTTTTTGCGACTTCAGGTTTAATTGCTATTTTTCGACGATAAACTTTCGCTATATATTTTCTTGCTGCAAAAGAACATATATATAAATCAGCTTCTCCTGCTATGACATCCAGCTTTTCAATCACTTCATAAACTTCGCATAAGATGGTTCCGAGAGGAATAGAATTTCCCGTGCTTAATTCTGTGTTAATAATAGTTTCTTGAGCGTTTATGGCAGAATTCAATACTGTTTCACTACTATCTATATTTTGATTAAATATAGTTTTATTTTCTGATTGATGATTATCCATTAAATCGGCCACCTCTTGTATATGGAATGACTAGTCAATATGCTATTGTTGCGGATGTATTTCAAAACATCTGTAGTAAGATCAAGTGTGATGACTGGCCTTACACCAGCATAAGAATCGAATTCCAAGGCATTCAACCAACCTTCTTCATCCGCAATAGCTTCATTGCCTCCAAAGCTTCCAAGTGAACGCAACCAATATTTACAGCTTCCTTCAGAAGGAGCTCCATGTGAGATGGCTAATTGTGTTGGAAATGCGATAGAATCTCCTGTTCCTTTTATATCATTTTTAGGTTCCCAACGACTAAAATACCCATGGTTTTCTCCATGCTTTCGATTCTTGTATGTTCCAATTCCAGGGCATTCATCGTAGCTTGGACACATAACATGAACTAAATCTTCAACATGCGTATGTCTTGGAACTGCGTCTGGGACAGCATAATCTGGACAAAATTCATCATATGTGTCATCTGTGAGACCACTATCATTTTTCAAAATAAGCGAACGTTCATGCTCTGAAAATGCCTTATAAAGAAATTCTTCGTTTAGCCATTTCTCCAGGAGACTTCCAATCCATACTTGTTTATCTTTGGACTTCATTTTAGTATTGAATGGCTTCCAGTCTAGAACATATTTGCTCATCAATTTCACGTAGCTGCTAGTAGCGGAGATTATGATCCATTCAATAGGCGATATAACATCTTCACTTTCTCCCTGAGGATAAGATCCGAATAGTATAGGCGCCATATGCATTGATATGATATTGTCTCTTGGAATTGTAATTGGCTTAAATATCTTTGATTTGATAGATAAACGCAGGGCAGGACGAACTCCTCGTGCTGAATCTGTTGAAGTATTACTTACTTCTGCGGTTGTCATACTTGCATAGGTCATATAATAGTTATAGGAATAACTCCAATCTGGCTTTAGTGCTTTGATAGAACTAAGCCACCACGTATTATATTGATATGAGCATTGTAAAGATTGGCAGTCTTTTAATATGCTTGAATAAGTATTTACCATTTTCTCGTTGAACAGAAAAACTTTGTCAGATGTGGCTTCTTCCTCATTTATTAATTGTGTATATAAGATTTTTTCTCTTTCAGAAGGTGTAAAACACGAAATCAAAAAAGTATTGTTTAGCCATGCTCGTAAATATGAATTTTTCCATGTTGATATAACTTGGTCGTTAAACATGGTCAAATTATCAAGTATAAACCAAGATATAAGCAACATTTCATCGTTGTTTATATCGACTACTTTCCATGCTATGGGCTTATTAGCAAATTCGCCATAATCTTCACTATATTTCCCGAAATAAATAACAGAACCTTGTTTGATAGATTGTCTTAAGCCGTACTCTTCTAAATACTGATCATTGGAGAGCATTTCATCAACAATGTCTTCACTTTCTTCAATGCCCGCAATATTAAAGAGCTTAAGCAACTTATAATGACGTAAGGAATAAAAATCTACACCAAGTTCATCAAGTTTGGCAAGAGTCTTTTCATCCATTGGTTTATACCCCTTAATTCCTGTTAATGGATTCTATTATTATTACAGATCTATCATCGTCCGAACCTTGCTCCAGTGCTTGCTTACAAAGCATTTGTGCTTTCTCTAACATGGTTTTATCATTGGCCAGGACTTCTTCAATTTCGTCTTGGCATAGAAATTCATGAACACCATCTGTTGTTAGTATGATGGTGGTAGGGATTTTTCTTTCGAATATTTGTTCAACAACAATAGGGTTTAATAAGTCTGCTCTTCCGCCTCCCATGGCGCCCGTGATTTCACTTTTGTTGCATGCTTCCGCCGCCTCAATGTTGCCTCGATCAAGTAACCATTGATATGTTGTTTGATCGACAGTTATCTGCTGAATGTAAGGCCCACGTTTGGAATATAGCCTAGTGTTTCCAACGTGAAACATGAATACAGAATCATATGTAAAACAAATTGCAGTGGCTGTTGTAGCCATTGTTTTATGGTCAATAGTATTAACAGCTTGCTCCAGAAGATTAGTGTTAATATCTACAGCAATTCTCTTTACATCCTCTATGCTGGTTGGAATTGCTGCAGTACTTAGTTTTTGTGTAACAAACAATGATGCTTCTTGACCTCCAGCATTTCCGCCAACACCATCACATAAACATATCCATGTAGGAACATTAACTTCCAAAACACCAGTTTCGTCATTAATGATAGAGGTGCCAACCAAAGCTGAATCATCGCATAGTTTCTTGTTTTTCCCAGACTCTATACAAAATGATACTCGAAATGTCATCGAAGCAACCTCCTTGTTATTTTTCAGGAGAAAAAATTATGTTGCTATAATTGAATATGGCATTGATTCGGCTTGTATATCTTCAATCGTAATCTGGCAATTATTTAGCAGTTTATTATCAAACATATATCTTGATAGGGGATTAACGAAGCAGCTTTCAACAATATTGCCAATTCCACGGCCACCATTTTCAAGATTGTTTAATGCTTTGTTCTTGAGGACATTAAATGCTCTATTGGTAATAGTTAGTTCCACTTTCTTGTTCGTGTGCAGATTTACCACTATTTTATCTAGTTGTGCCTTTAAAATCTTTTCGGCTATCTCGGGTCGAATAAAGTCAAAGACAACGATGTTTTCTCCGATACGGTTTAGAATTTCCGGTCTGCCAAGTTGGAGCTTGAAGTAATTGTCAATTCCCTGACGAACAGTTTTTTTAACCTCGTCATAGGACATATCAGAAGATACCATTTGTATTCGTTCTCCGTTCTGTCCACGCTCATAGATGCCGAGGTTGCTTGTAAAGATAATAACCGTTTCAGAGAAGTAAACCGTTTCGCCTTTGCCATCGGTCATTCTTCCGTCTTCAAGGATCTGCAGGAATTTATCTAAAATTGAGGGGTGTGCTTTTTCGATTTCATCAAATAAGAGAATACTAAACGGATTATTCTTTACTGCATTAGTCAGTTGACCACCAGCTTCATAACCGACATATCCAGGAGGAGCACCCAGTAAGCGCTGATCGCTATGGCTCTGCCCGAATTCGCTCATGTCAAAGCGAATGCAAGCACTCTCATCACCGAAAAGCTTTTCAGCAATTGTCTTTGCTGTTTCTGTTTTGCCGGTACCGGTAGGCCCAGCAAAGAAGAGGACACCTTTCGGTTTTCCATGAGTCGATGCGGAAATATCAGCCATTCCAGTCATTGCTCGCTTAATCACATCCAACGTCTGAGTCAGAGCATTCGGCTGTCCTTTAACGCGTTTCTCGAAGTCTGCATAAGCATCCTTAAAATCATCCGGATTAAGTTTGTTCCATGGGTTTTCTTTGATGCCAAATTTGTACAAGTCAATAATGGAACACAAATCATTAATTCTAATTCCTTGATTCTTGCACAATCTTCTGAGTCCGTTTAATTCCGTAAAGGTAAAACCCTCTGTTAAGCCTATAAAACGATCTTGGATTTTTTCCAATTCATCAGGGTGATTCTCATAATATGGATAATCTTCCTGGTATATTTTATTTGTAAAGAATGCTTTGAAATTGACTCCTTTTACCATCTGAATCCGTTCTTCCTTGGAAGGAGTTTTAAGCAAAATCGCTTTAACATTTGGATTATCCAGATAATACCAAGCAGGAACGTCATTAAGCTTGTTGACTAAAAGAATGACTAGATTTTTCAGAATTCCATTTTCCGTTTTGACTTCTTGTGCATCCAGTGAAGCCTGCATTAAAATGGTGAAACCATCTATTTCGGGTTGCGTTAGATGAGAAGGGTCACAAATATACCGCGAAGCGAAGTCCATAATCACAACTGTAGGCGATTCATTCTGAATAAGTGCTGTTTCTACCATCAATGCAGCAGATCCTGTTCCCTTGCCGCGAAACTCAGCAATAATACTACGATTGCCTGCAATACTAACGTTAACGAGATCAGCAAATTTCTGGATATATCCGTCTTCACATTTGTTATAAAAACCCCGGATGCCATCATACATTACAATGTTTTCATAACCAATATCCTTGAAATAGTAATGTAAATAGTCTGTAAGTCTGACAATGGAGCCTTGAGGAAGACTTCCTTCCAGCGGATACATATAACTATCCAGTATGTTCCCTTCCATAATCAAGCATGGTTTGATTTTTCTGAAAATATCCATTTCCTGATGCCACTTGGAAAGAATAACCTCGCTCATGACTTAACCTCCAATCCTTTTCTTTTGCTAATTTCTAGTAATTGTTCTTCATACCTGGGATGATGAATGCCCACTGAAATGATTCCATCAGTTGTTGAAAAATTCTGAATGCTACTTGTATGTGTTGATAGATAATTTTCATAAATAGGCCGTACATTCTCATTCAGAATCAGGATGTCTTGATTATCGGATCCTCTTAGCAATGAGCCGTGATTCTCTGCTTCAATGTACTTTCCGTCAATCAATACTGCAATATCACCAAGGATATCGGAATATATATCTTTGATCTTGTTATATGAATATCCAGTGTAGACCAGAATGTCCGAAGAAATCTTTGCTAGTTCATATAACAATTCCTTAAGTGCATTCGGTTGATAAAACGGATCTCCACCAGTGATGGTAAAGCCATCGACTTTATGCTGATCGACAATCAGATTAATCAAATTCATCACAGAGTTTAGATCAGTATGATAGCGTTCGTTCTGATCCCATAATTCTGGATTACTACATCCGGGACATTGATGTTCACAGCCTGCGAACCAGATCACGATTCGATCGCCTGGACCGAGCACCTTAACCGGATAAAGAATACGCGCTATATACATGAACCAATCCTCACCATAAAATAGGCAGCCTGATCTTGGCGTTTCCCGTCTTTTTCATTCCCACCCAAACCCATAATATCACCATCATGCAGTTCAACAGTATCGCCGGTGATTTTCTCGTTGTTTATATATGTATAGTTAGTTTTACTTATGTTTTCAACTGTTATCTTGCCGTTTTCCAAAATAATTTTTGCATGGTTTCGGCTAACGAAGCACTTATTTGTCAGATATTCAGACATGGCAGCTTCTCGGCCGATAATTGTTTTTCCTTCTGGTATCGGAAAGGCAAATTCTCCATCCAAGCTGGACAGAATAAAGTGGATACGCTTAACAGATTCCACTTTCGTTGGAATAACATCCGAAATATCTTCACCACATTGTTGGCATTTCCTTGAGTTGGGTGGATTCCTGAATCCGCATTCTTCACAAATTCTTGCCATTGTCAAAGGGATTGTACTGGGTTGCTCTGCAGCGTCTATGGATGTTTTTATTGTCTCTTCATCCATGGGGCGGATTGTGGAGATATCGGTTTCGCATACTTCACATTCGAGTGCAATCGGCGCATTACGTTTGCCACATAAAGGGCATATTTTGAACTTCTCCATACTCAATTCTCCCTGTGCATGACTGAAGTATCAGTTTGTCTATGACTGACAACTGAATAACGAGATACCGGCTTTTTAATACTATAGTCATTAGAGTTGATGATCTGAGCATATTCAACAGAAGGTGGCATAATGGAAAGCTTTTGAGTTTTTACACCTTTTTCGGCTAGTCGCTTTACCAAGACATCGTAATCCGTACAGAAGCTTCGCATATCCTCGACTAGTTGTAAACTTTCGTCTGTATCCGGTTGTCTGTCTACCTGATCGATTCCTCCTAGCTCCATGGTAATCTGACCGTTTTCTGAATATGTGACGTCTACAGCAGTACCATTTGACAGAGAATACAATTCATGTCTAATTCGTTTTCCACTCTTCTTCGCAACAACCCGATCTCCTATAAGATCATATCCCATTTCTCGCATTGCTTCATCAAGCGCTTTCTTAATATATTCGCTCTCTTTTTGTTTCATGGATTGTTGCTCGAGTTTGGCTATTTCATTCTTTACGAATTCAATACCTTCCTTGCTGTATGGTACTGGTTTTGTGCTTACATTGCATTCTTCAGCTAGTATTGCATATTGAATGATCAATTCGTCATGCTCTTTCTGAACAGCCTCGAATTCTCTACATTCTTTAACAAATGGAACAACCACAACCGAATAGAAATTGCTTAAGAAAGTCGGATCGGTTATAGTGTCCGCTTTGTTCTTGATTTCATTCAAATGACTTTGCAATTTTGAAGACAATGTCATACCTGACAACTGAGCCATTGTTTCATTGATACGTATGATTTGTGTGCTGTCTTTCTTCCGCTTATCAGCACCAAGATTTGAAAAGGACAGATGAAATCCTTCTGCAATTCTGCTATCAAGTTCTTTATGAAAACGGTCTGTGACTTTTGAAACCTGATCAGCGCAAAGTGAATAATGTGAAGAGATTTCGTACAGTAAGCCAGATAATTGCTCATTTTGACTCTTTAATTCTGATGAGGTAGTTGTTTCCCTGTTCCGAATAGTTTCAATCTGGGTTTTGACGGTTTCAATTTTGCTTTTTGTCTCATCTATTAGCGGCAAATCATATTCCGATTCATTTTTCAAAAAGATCAATCTATCAATCTGAAGCGAAAGCTTTTCCAGTTCACTGTTGATTTCAATCAGTAAACCACCTTTTCTTTGCGTTTCTGCTTCAACACGCTTACGTTCCTGTTCGAGTTCCCTTTGACGCCTTTGTTCCTCAAGTATCTTTTTTCTTTGTTCTGCAGTTAGTGTGTAACTTGACGATTTAGGTCCGCTCATAAACCCACACCCGCCTTTTTATCGATGAGATGAATGATTCCTGATATATACAACTCGTTATCGGTTAATAAGTATTATAGCATCACAATTCGGAATACCACTAACGAATGCCCATTCTTTTTATCATTCGGCTCCACTACGAAGTACTTCTTTCCATTGGTTAATAGCATCTTTTTTTCCGATAGCTGTTAACCAAGCTTCGAGTTGTACATCCAGGTTGCCGTCATAATCGACAAATTGATGAGTGGCTTCAATAAACGTTTTTATGGAAACTTGTAGTTTTCGATTTAGATAATCTGACAATTCATCGACTGTCCTTATTTCTTCATTATCAATCTTCAAGATTTTTTGATTCGACAGGAGATACGCAGATAGATAATATACATATCTAAGATCACGTTTTTCATCCTTGGAAATCTTCCAAAGATTCTCTATCCTTTTTATCACCTGTAGCAAGTCGTTGTTGTTGGAATCTTTTGACAGGACATATGTTGACAGTACTCGTTCTGAAAGAATTGTATCATATAGCTTATACTGTGATTCATTCTCTTTCCAGAGAGCTTCAAGCATCTCTCTTCCAAGGGCAGATGGAGACGCAAATCTTCTTCCTTTCCAATAGATTGCTTCCATTTCGGGGACCATATCATACAAAAATTCAAAGAAGACAAGATCGTCCTTTGCATTGGTTTCTGAAGCTTTTCTGACTGCATCACAACAACTCTCATACGCTGCTGCGTTGGTTGCCCGAATATGATTTGCCAAGGAGCCGTGAAACAAAAGCCTTTTACCGGCATTCCAGTTTAGCCCCATTGCTTCAATAAGATCACGAACAGTATGATATGTCTTTCCCTCAAAAGCAAGAGGATTTATCTCCGTTGTATCAAATCCGCCAGGAGAAATAATCGATTCTCCTGTTAACCATTTTCTTACTTCATCATACATCCATCTCCTGTTAGGATTTGATTTATCATGTCTATTAGTTATATCCGGATATGTTAATGCAGCAATAAGCTTTTGCAATTCACCCGGCATTTCCTTGGGTAATGGTATTCTTTGGATACTGGAAAACATTGCGATTTCAGCATCTGATAAATCTGAATAGGGCGTTTTCCCACAGAAAAGCTCATACAAAGTAATACCAAACGAATAATAGTCCGCTTCTGCTAATGCTAGGCCTTTAAACAGTTCGGGTGCCGAGTATACAGGTGTCATACCTGTCTGGGTCAGTAACACAGTTGCTCCTTCTTCAAGTAGTGAGCTAATACCAAAGTCAATAATCGCTACAGATAGCCCATCGTCACAAAGCATTATATTGGCTGGTTTTAGATCTTTGTGAAGCAGATTAACACTGTGTATAGCCTTGAGACCTTCATTAATATTTGGAATAATCATGGCCTTTAGTTGTTCCAATGAATACGTTTTACCGTTAAGACTTCCATTCTTATAGAATTGAAGAATTACAACAGTGTGATTATTCCAGAGAAACACATCATATACTCGAGCTACATAAGGAGATCTGATGCTTTTAAGCGCTTCAACAACGCCAGTTTTCAGTGGGTTTTCACGCTTATAAACTTTTGCTACAACAATACGGTTAGATTCTGTTTTGCAAAGATATAGATCTGCTTCTCCCGAGGTTGTTTTCATTTTTTGCCTAACTGTATAGGTTTCAGAACCTTGGAGTTTACTTCCAGATTGCAACCAGCTATCTTTATTCGACTCAGTATTTCTACTTTCTTCAACTGTATCCGGATTAATAGTTGTAACTATCGGCATTGTCATCTGCTGAACATCTGGATTAATCGTTGTTGCTATAGGCATTTCAAGTTGCTGATTTATCACAGTTCGATTATCCATATATAGTTGCCTCCACAGTATGAACTTTTTCATCTACCATATGAATAATATTCCTCTTGATCAGTTCGCCGAGTATGCTTTCTAGTACAGTTTGAATTCTTGGCCCTTTTCTGGCATAACCCAAAGCTTTGCTGGTCTCATTGATTAAGTCATCTCGATTTAGCCCAAAGCTTTTTTTAGCCACAGTCCTCATTGCTTCCATTAATTCGCATGGAGCAATATTGTTAATTGAGCGCTGCTCCTCACCATATGCTGGAATCCTTACTATCGGATTAATGAATCCTTTCATTGTTATAAAGCCATCTTTTTTATCAAGTTTATCTTTTAGTGAATAAACTGCATATTCTACAGCTGTTGTAACTCTTGTTGTAACTCTGTTAAATCCAAGCACCGGAGCCAGCCTTTGGCAAAGAAGATCCATGCTAATCGGTTGTTCGATTGAGACGGCATAAAGAATATGATCATTCAATGTCACGGAATAGCCTTTTCTTGTCGGCGGAGTATGATACAAATCGGCTTCTACATACTCGTCAAATCCATATTTGTTAACTTCATCTGCTTCCTGTTTGTCAACGACTTCCTCAACAAGATCATTAAAATACTGATCCGAAATCTGCTCGTTGGACCGAGAACTATAATCAAACGGTCGTTGTTCTGCTTCTTTTAGGAAAGCAAGTAGTTTTTTTCCTTCAACATCAGGATTTTTCACCCATTCGGAAGACCATACACGATAATAATACCAACCCATTCTTTCAAGCACATCTTTGCGAAGACGCTCACGTTCTCTAGCTGTTTGTGCATCAGCGAACGAAGCACCATCACACTCAACGTTGGCAAGATAGCATTCTGGATTTTGTGGGTGAATCACAGCCAGATCAATTTTGTATCCGGAACAACCTAGTTTTTCAGTGACTGAATAGCCATTTTCAACAAGAAAATCCTTAATAACGCTGCACATAATATCGTGTTCAGTGTCATCATTCGATGAATGTAAAGCATCCGTTCCAAGCCTAGCAAAATTTAAATAATCATGTAGCAGCTTTATGCCGGTCGAATCAGTTTTCTCAAGATTAATATCCTTGGGAAGAATGGAAGCTATAAGCTTAATATTCACTTTTGCTCTTGTTATTGCAACATTCAACCGACGTTCACCACCGCTTCTTCCTAACGGGCCAAAGCGTAATGCCATCGGTTTATTTTTTTCTCTCTGCTCTTTTGTATATCCATAGCCCACGCTGAAGAAAATTGTATCTCTTTCATCGCCTTGTACATTTTCAAGGTTTTTCACAAAGAATGGATCTGGTTTGTCTTCTGAAAAATAGAACTCGTATTCGGGATGTAATTCGCGAAAATCCTGTATTTCATCAAGAATTGCCTGCTGCTGTTTTTCGCTGAATGCAATAATACCCAATGAACGAGAAGGATGGCATTTAATATGTTCTTCAATCAACTGAACACATTTCTTTGCTTCCAACACATTGCAATTTTTGGGCTTGCCTTCGTATAATCCGTCTTTGACATAAACGAACTCTACACCGGTATCTTTCATATGTTCTTTACATCCGGGGAATGTTATAAGGCGATTGTCATAGATTTCCTGATTCGAGAATGCAATCAGTTGTTCATTTTGACTTCGATAGTGCCATAACAATGTACTGCTTCTCATTACCTTATCGGCTTCTTCGAGAATCGAATCGCTGATTTCTTCATCAATGAAATCATCTTCGTCATCCTCACTATCAAAATCAGCATCTTTATTTGCTGTGTTGGAAGAGAAAAAGTTTGTTGGCGGTAACTGACGGGTATCCCCTGCAATGATAACCTGCTTTGCCCTCATAACTGATCCAAGAGCGTCCTGTGGAAAGACCTGAGATGCTTCATCGAAGATAACCATATCAAAATGGTAGGAGTCTGCTTCGAGGAAATACGAAACAGAAAGCGGTGACATCATCAGACAGGGCTTCAGGCGTAACAGTAAATTTGGAATAGTTCTGAACAATTTTCTCAGTGGCATGATTTTTGCCTTTTTATTTAATTCCCTCTGCAAGATTGACATTTCGTCACCAGCTGCAGTTGATGTGTTCGGATCGGGATATGTATCAATTATTTTAGCGCGAATTCGTTGTTGAGCTGTTGCAAATTGTTCGACATCAAGTTTGCAGAACTCATTGACTGCTTCATCTTGTGTAAACTTCTTAAACCTTGCTATAGAAGGTTTTGAGGCGATAACAGCCTGACACCATCTCTGGAAGAATGAATACCTGAAACAGCCTTCTGCATCTTTGATTTTGCCATTTCTTTCTTCCATGATACAAACATAATTCTCGAGGCCACATGCAATACACTCTTTACGTGCATCATTATAATTCAACCACATATCAAGCTGTTCGATGTTGTTCATGCATTTATTATAGCGATCAGCAATTAATGAAAGTGGTCGCTCAATTAACTTATCCTCATCTGGGAAAATACTTACAAACTCACTTATTTGTTCTTCGAGATGGGGATATAGATCACGTAATTTATCTAGCCTTTGAGCAACCTGTTCCCTTGCAACCTGACTGTCACAGAAATATTTAATATAATCATCAGTAAACTTTGACTTATAATCTTGGTTTATAGCCATTGCGTTAACGTATTCAAGAATAACAATGACTGATGACCAGTCTTCCTGTTCCCCGAAAAGACTAATCAGTTCATTGTTTTCCACAATAACTCGATTATATTTATCCTTTTGTTCCTTGGCTGTAACAAGTGTTTTTATGCTACTATATACATCTGAAGGTTCCATATCAAAAATCGCGTAGATATTGCATTCCATAACGAGATGTTTAAGATCATTGGCGGCATGAAGGACATCGCTGACCCCACATAGTAACTCCTTGAAAGATTTAACTTTACTTTTCTGATTAATAAAGTCTGTACCTTCCTGAAGTACTATTGATATATCTTCTTTGTTCTGTCTTGATATGATATCTCTCGCAGATTCTTGCAATTTACCTAAACTGGTTTGATCGCATAATAATCCAATCAAATCCTCGGTTAGTAGTTTGTCGGTTAGTACATCACGTACATCTATAGCTTCATTCAAATGTTTCAATTGCTGATTCCAGAATGATTCATTGTTGTAATCATTTCCAATCGTATATTTTTCAATCAGATCAGCCTTATCAATGAACCATTGTTTGTAAGCTTCTTGTGCCTCTAAAGATTGTGCAAGCTTTTCGATTTGCGAAAGAGTGAGATCAGTTACTCCTTCTTTGTTTGCCTGCGCCATCTCTCTTACATACTGGCTAACATAATAACAGTCTGCTGTTAATGCTTCTAGAATGGGAATGATTGTATTTACAAAGCTAATATTGCTGCTAGTGTTATATGCATGAATTGAAATGAGTTCATTTTGCAGTTTCGTCAAATTTGACCCAGTCAATATAGATTGCGAGATTTCCTGAATTGCCTTAGAATTCTGTTCATCTTCCAGGACATTTGATAGCAATGGCAGTGATAATCCCTTATAACGATCAACAGTATTGACAATATGCTGTGCTTGGTTCAGACCAGAAGCTATCTCTTTCCAGTTTGAGTCTACATTGTGATAATGTCGTCCAAAAGCGCCGCGTAAAATGACTTCATTCTCAGTAAACCAGGAAAGCACATCCTGTGCATCCCTAACCTGATAAAGCATTTTGATCAATTGCTCATCTGTATACTTTGTGTTATTGTTCTTGGAATGAATTTGAATAGAAGCCAGATCTTTTTTATATTGTGCTTTTATATGACCAAAAAGTCCGCCATATTTCTTTTTGAATCTGCTTAACAATTCTTTGGCATCGATATTGACTATACCAATATCCCATTCTTTGCTAAGCAACTCCATCTTGTCTTTATACAGTTTTGTCTTTTTTTCTGCTTCTTGCAAATAAGATGTTGCATCGTTTCTACGTGTTTGATTAAACCATAGCGGTAAAACACTCGATGATTCAGAAACTAGCTGTGCTAGTTCCTTTGCGAATTCCATTTGTTTCCATGTATCCACCATATCAAAATTGAAACATTTCATGACCTGGTTTGCTGCTTCAGTATACTGTTCCAATTTTCTCTGGGTCTGCCTGGCCTCATCTGCTGTTTTTTCTAGTTCCTCAGCTACGTTTCCTTTTAGCAAAATACCCATTTTTCGATTTCTGATAGTTGAAATGACGGACAGACATTTGTTTTGCAATGCTTTAGATTCATATTGCAACACGCCTGAGAGCCAATGCTTCTCTATTTCGTTTCCTGTTGCATTTTGCTTTTGTACAGCATCTGCTGCACCCATCAACAGTGTCTTTGCTTCCTCCACTTCTTTGGCATTTAGCCAACAAGGAATAAACGGAGAAGAAATATCCAGTATCTTGTTTAACCTATTCAGGAAAGACGCTGCTTCATGCAACGAAATATCATCATCTTCTGTTGAAAGAGCAGCAACGCTACGAAATGTTTTAATGTCTCTTAAAATCGGTTGTATACGAATATCAACTTTTTTTGCTTTCTCAACAATCGCATCCAATTGATTGAGAATCATTTCATCTGAAGAATAGAACCAGCCAGAATAGCATTTTATTATCTGTAGATATTGATTGAATTTCATTAACCAGTTTTCAAACGGTGCTTTGAAGACGCTATTATCATATACTTTTTTGCATTCATAAAGTGTCTCCTGATAAGCACTTTGCGTGAGCCTGGCTGTTTTTGCTGCAAGTAATAACTTCTTTCTTGCTGGAACAGACATAGAGTGAAGTTGATATGAATGAATAGGGATACGTAAAGTCAGAGATAGCTTTTCAATTTCCTCTTTTACATCTCCCAATGTTGCGTCAGGACATGAATCCGGCCCGATTGGAATAGCCATTATGGCAACCGTTTTGGCAATGTTATGGGGTAGATTGCTAGTTCTTGTTTTTAATTCTGTAAGGTACAATGTGCTGGTTGTTTTAACTAATGTTCCTCTCCACGGATTGTCTGCGAAGCCACAGCTCATTTCTTCGAAAGCTCTGATGTATCTTCCAACATTATATGACATCATCTGAAAATCAATTTCAGAGATTTTTTCCACGTTTTTGATTTCACACACAAAATCAACCGGCTCAATATATTGCGCCAATTCGCCAAAGGCTTCATACAATGAAATATTCAATGGTTGAATTGTTTCATGGAGTTCTTTTGCATATGTATTAAGCTCATCGCGTCTTTTGGCCAAGCGGACCAGATTATTTGTAGCAGTGTTTTTAACGGCGATTTTCTTCATTCTCAGATTATCACCGATTTGTTTCAAAACATCTCTTTTATTAGCTTTATAATCATGAAGGGACAGGCAGAAATCACTTATATGAGCTTCTTTCAGTCGACGGAGTACTACTTCAAGCGCTGCGGCTTTTTCAGATACAAATAGGACCTTTTTCCCACTTGCTAAAGCTTCAGCTATAATATTAGTTATTGTTTGGCTTTTCCCGGTTCCGGGTGGGCCCTGCATCACAAAGCTAACACCCATCTTGGATAGCTGAATGGCTTTTTGCTGGCTGGAGTCTGCATCAATCACCTGATACTGATCTATAGGATTAATCATATCGGGATTGTTTAGTTTTGCAGCTTCTTCGGGCAACTGAATAGCATCCGGATCTCCACATAAAGCCCTGATGTTGGGATTCTTCATTAACCAGTCATGCTTTTTTTCCAAATCATAGTACATACTAATTTTAAGAAAAGAAACCAATCCCAAGCTGACTTCTCTGATAAGTTGCCATCCTCTTTGGTCGACAATCTTTTCAATTTTTGAAAAGTATTTGTCCAAAGAATTCTCATCTGAGGCTTCAAACTCTGGCAGAGTCAGATTGAATTCATGTTCAAACTTATATGATAGTGTTGGGTTAACAACAATATCATCATCATACCGGTTTAACATGTAAGGAGCATTCAATTCCTTAATTGTCAAAGAAGCTGGAACCATAATAAGTGGTGAAACCATAACAGGGGATGTAGTGCTGTTTTTTTCCCGCCATTTGATGAACCCAAACGAAAGATATAGGATATTTGTTCCCTGCTCCTCTTGAGCTAGACGTGCTTTTGAACGGAGATTTCTTAGTGTTGTTTTTTGTTCGGATGGCGTGCTTACGTTTGTTTCTATATCTCCAATGCGTACAGGTATTTCATGCCCTAGTGTTTTCATGAGTGTAAGAAAATGATATGCACGTAAATCATAATCCTGATCAATCGGATGCTGAAAACTGAGCGATTCCTCTTTTATGGCAAGGCGATCAAAAAGATCTTTATAGGTAGGAGTAACAATACGAAGCGTTGCCCGTTTAGTTTCTCTATAATTTATCATTCGGTTACGCTTACCTGTATCGAGGAGTTGCTTTTTCATAGAATCGAGTTTACGTTCTATAACCCTATCAGTTTTCGCCTCACTCATATTGACACTCCTGTGGATTCAGTATCCATGATATGTATACTTTTTCTTCTTGTTATCTTTGGGAATCTATGACTTCGCCCAAATACATGAAATTCAACTGCTGTATGACTTTTTCATTATATCAAACAAAGAAGGTTTTGCAAGAATTCTATCCATGATACCGGTTAACCCTTGCATAAATATGCGTGGGTTGCTGTTAGTGTGTTTACAATGGAATTCTTATATGATATAAGATACATAATGGTAAGAAACAAAATAGGCTTGGGGGCAGACAAAATGAAGAAAGGGAAACTCTTCATAATTCTAATTCTGGCCGTGATTGTTGTTGCTGCCTTTGGTGGAAAGGGTGGTAAAAACGCTACTACAGCGACAAAAAGTTTGTCTTCTGTGGATACAGGAATCAAGGGGAAAGATTCAGAACTTACGGCTACTCCGAAGATAACTGAGGAGCCAACAGCGACACCAAGTCCGACTCCAGAACCAACAATGGTGCCAGAACTGAAGAGCGGAAGTAAGGGTGATGAAGTTACTGCTTTACAGGAACTTCTTGTCCAGTACGGCTATCTTTCTGGAAAGGCTTCAGGAAAGTATGATAATGCTACTATCAAAGCTGTAAAGGATTTCCAGATCAACAATAGACTAGAAGAAACCGGAAAATGTACCGAGGAAGTATGGGAGAAGATAACCAACTGGCCTAAGCAACAAGAAACTGTATACAAATCGAAAAAGGGGAAGGTTTATCACAGCAGATCTGATTGCTCTGGAATGAAGACTGCCACATCAATGACGCTTTCTGATGCATTAAGAAAAGGACTTACACCCTGTTCGCATTGTCACTAATACTGTACCGACACTGATGAAAGTGTCGGTTTTTCTCAGACGCAAGAACAAAATGCTAAAAAGGAGTTGTGTTTATGGGAATGAGATTTAGACGTTCTGTTAAGATTTTGCCAGGTGTTCGTATCAATTTCTCTAAATCAGGAATGAGCACAACGATTGGACCTAAAGGCGCATCAATTAATATCGGGAAAAATGGCACATATCTGAATACTGGTATTCCAGGCACTGGCCTTTATATGCGTGAGAAAATTGGTGGGGGCAAAACAACAACGCGACAGGCATCTTCTTCTGGGCGCGGCAAAGGATATGATCCAGAGTTTCTGAGAAGATATGAGCAATACAAGCCAGTGATCATAAAAATCAATGGTAGCGGGAAAATAACGATTGAAGATAAAAATGGCGATGTAATTACAGATGAGTTCTTTTTGAAGAAAATGAAGGCAACCTCAGATTTTAAGGCCCAAAAAGAGCAATTAATTAGCCAATGGCGAGAAAAAGGTGAACAGGAATATCGGGAAGCAGAGAACGCATTGGCAGAACTGGTTAATATTCACCACTATTCTTTTACCGTGAAAACTATGGAAGATTATGAGCATGAGCTAGCTGCTATTCCCCATAAAGAATATCAGAAAAAAGCCTTTGATCAGAAAGAACCATCTAGGCATGAAATTGAAACAAGCTTAACGACTTATGCCAGTCTTCATGTTACATCAAAAGCCTTCTGGCGTGTTAAGAAGCTAAGAGCAGAATACGTCGCCGAAAACTTGGAATTACAATATCAGAAGCAGCATGCTGAATGGGAGAAGAAAAAACAGGAATTTGAACAGCAGCAAAATAAAGAGGCAGAAACGCAGAATGCTATTTATATCAGAGAATATGAGAAAGCCTGTGCCACAATGAAGGAAAAAATGGCTGGTTCGGATGAATATGTCAAAAAGCACTTGGAGACATGGCTGTCAAGCAGTACGCTTCCGGTAGAAGTCAATGTGGATTATGAATATGAGGCTGATACCGGCAATATGTATATAGATTTGCTGCTACCTCCAGAGAGTGTAATACCAAAGCAAGCAATTACACGGCTGGCTAATGGTGGTGTGAAAGAAAAAGATAAAAGTCGGACAACAATTCAGACGGAATATGCGGAAATGGTCTTTGGCTTGGGTATCTGTATCACTTCAGGAGTATTTGATATTTCTCCCGCAATAAAGCGTATATTAACGTCTGGATTTGCTACTCGGCGAGACAAAGAAGGCAACGAGGTTGACGAGTGCTTGTATTCAATCAAGTATGAACGAACCGGATTTGAAAATGTCCCTTTACGGCAGCAGAACCCCATTGAATTTATTGGTCGGTTCGAAAATCGTTATAAGGCAACCCAGACTTGGGCATTTAAGGCTATCAAGCCCTTTGATGACTTCTAATTAAGTGACCGGTGAGGCAAAGGTGTGCTTTATGGGAGTGTTTGACAGAATACGCAAGAAAAGAATCGAAGGTATGATTGGTTATCTTGGCCTGGAGGATTTTTGGATATCATTATCTTTTGAGCAAAGTGAATCCATGAAACGATATGCAAAATCGGGCCTTGGTGGTGATTCTTGTGACTCTCCGATTGAGGGGAAGATTTCATATACATCTGCTAGGCCATTGCCATATTTGGGGAGTTTTATTGGCTGGGCAGTTTCTGATCACGATTATGACTTGGCAGATAAAATCATTGAGCATTGTGATAAGATTTATGAGAAAGCAACACCCGTGGATAAGCATTTTTATCTCATGGGTGCGGCAGATTGTTATTACAAGCAAAGGACTTTTCGCGATAATGCACTTAATCTGGCAGAAAAGTATCACATGATGGATGTCAAGCTATTTCCACAGTATAAGAATCTGTTGGTTAAGGATATGGGAGGAATACTGCCAAGGATTCCTTCTTTCCAACAACTGGTGATTATGTATGAGAAAGCAGCAAGATATCAGGAGGCCATCGCCATCTGCAAACTTGCAATGAAATATGGACTGACAGATTCAACGAAGAGAGGATATGTTGGACGGCTTGAAAAACTCCAGAAGAAATTGGAAGGTTTCTTGAAAGAAAAGTAGTTACTGTAGCGGAGGGGATAATGTGACTTGCAATATGAAGAAAATCAAAAAACGTATCTATGAGATAATCAGCAAGGCAGAGGAAGGAGATCTAGTCAGTAAGATTTTTGATTGGTCTATTATGATTTTAATTGCGCTAAGCATTATTTCTATTATTTTGGAATCATTTGTCAGCATATATGATAAATACCATTCTGTTTTTCAGATTTTTGAAGTAATAACAGTTGTTGTTTTTACGATAGAATATCTTCTGAGAATATGGACGGCAGACTTGTTATTTCCGGAATCAAAGCATCCCCGGTTGAAATATGTTTTCTCCTTCATGGCAATTATTGATCTTTTAGCCATACTACCATTCTATTTGCCTTTTATTTCTGCAGACCTTCGTTTCCTGCGTATGATGCGTCTTTTCAGATTGTTCCGTCTATTGCGAGTGTTCAAGCTTGGGAGATACTTTGAGGCTCTGCAGATTATAGTCAAGGTCATAAAAACATCAGGGCCACAACTGATAATGTCTGTTGTTATTTGTTTCTTTGTTATGCTGTTTTCAGCGATTATTATGTATACAGTTGAAAACCCTGTTCAGCCAGAGCAATTTCCGAACGTAATCTCTTCGCTATGGTGGGCAATATGCACATTAACAACAGTAGGTTATGGTGATGTATACCCAATAACACATGTTGGCCGATTGTTTGCTTCTCTTATCAGTTTAGTTGGTATTGGTATTATTGCAATTCCCACTGGTATTATTGCGGCAGGGTTTAATCAGGCGATTACCAGAGATAAGGAGGAAGAAGTGAATAAGACCTCACAAGGAAGGGATGCTATTGAAGAGATGGATCATGATGATCTTCTTAATTTGCAGGCACGAATTATAAAGAAGCTAAGCGATGATGGCTATTTTCAAAAACAAAGATGAAACAATGTATAAAAGTTTGTTTGAAATCTGGAAATATAATCAGGAATGTTGTTGTTTCATCTTTGATACCTGGTTTGTTTCTTTGGATTCTTTGCGATAAATAACATATATCTTTTTTGTAAAACTGTTTTATCAAAGCCGAGTTGCTTAAGGATTGCATTCGCCACAAGGTTTATAGTGCATATCGATGGCTTCCTCGCGTGAATAAAAGTTCACCTTGTTTTTATCCTTCATAATTTTGACTGAACCACAATCCAATTTATGGAACACATGAGAGTTCTTATTACCAATGTACTGAACTGTTGGTTCTGTTGGTTCTGTTGGTTCGACTAGTGCCGATTCAGAATCTGTCAATGAGCGATCCGTTGATAACGTACTATATAGTTCAAGATCAGCCCCATCATAGTAACAATAGCCGAATACAAAATGCCCCTCATCGTATTCACCAATCTCAAGGGAACCATCTTCCCAGTATGTTGAACCTTCACCATGCATTAAACCGGCTTTCCAATTGCCAATATAGTGCCAACTATATCCGTTGGGGTTTGTGGTGACGAAAAGCCCATATCCATCTGGAATGCCGTTTTCCATATTGCCGGTGTATTTTCCTATGCGGGACTCTCCGTCAACGACCAATTCGTATGGTTGTTGTGTGACGGGTTCAGCCAAAGCGATAGAAAGAAAAAGAAATATAGTTAAGACAATGCAAACGATTTTTTTCATATTACCACTTTCCGTTCTTTTTTGTTATAACAAAGCTGAGATTGACACCGTCACTACTGGTGCAGACAATCGTTCCATGTTTGTCAGTCCGAAAGACTGAAACATACATATGTGACAGTTTTAGTAAGGTTTCATCTGCTGGATGACCATACTTATTATTTACACCGACACTGATAATAGCATATCTTGGGTGGACGGCATCTAGAAACGCTTGAGAGGATGAGGTTGTGGAACCGTGATGACCAAGCTTCAAGACATCAGCATGCAGGTCGATTCCGCTGCCTAGCGCATCCTGCTCTGCTTCCCAAGCTGCGTCTCCTGTAAAGATAAAAGAAGTATTGCCGAACGTGATTTTTACCATCAGAGACTGATCATTCATATCCCATGATTCCTGCGGTTCTGTGAGAAAGATCACAGTAGCTGATCCTACGTTGAATACATCACCGCGATGAGGAGTGGTGATGTGGAGATTTCTCTCGGTGAGTTTCTTGATGAAATCTCGGAAGCCGTCCCCATCATATTCTGTTACTGGTGAGTATACAGTACCGGCATTACAGAGAGATAATGCTGTGGCTAAGCCTTTCACGTGGTCATCATGTGGATGCGTGGCAATTATATAGTCTATATATTCTATTTCGAGATCTTTCAAGTAAGCATATATAAACTGGTTACTATCTCGATCTCCGCCATCAATCATGAGTGTCTGTCCTCCACACTGAATAATGGCAGCATCACCTTGACCAACATCAAGGAAATGAATGACCAGTGTGTCGGCAGGTATGCTTTCCTCGCCGGAACTTATTACCGGGAGAAAAAGCATGCATAGAAGGAAACATAGTAGTCGCTTCATTTTAAAACCCCGTATCTGTATAGGAGAAAATGTTTTTTTGATTCATCAATCTCTTTAACTTCTATCTTTGGGACATAATTATCAAAGGTTATATATACAGAACATTTTCCATAGTCATGGCCTTCAATTCTGATCTCGATGTTGTCTATATAAACGTTCAGCTGGATCTCGCCCCAGGCATACTGATTTTCTTCATAATGCTCCCAGGTAAGTAGTGTATCAAGGATATCAAAATCATCAATTGACGAGAGAATACATCTTTTGTGATACATGGGAGTACCGATATTATGTTCCCACTCGTAATCTGAACGGCTATAAAGATCATAGTATAAGAGAGTAGGAGAACCATATTTTTCTATCAATGATTTTGTAATTACGTATGAATCATCTTGTGTTCCGACTGTTCGGAAGTTTAAAGACAAGGTTTTCCCACGCTTATATTCTGTGAAATGAAGAGAGAAAGGATAACCTAACAGAGTTAGATTTTGATTATCTATTGAATTCAGCGAATTATGACCTGCTTTGTCATAGTTCCAGACAATTTTGGACAAAATACCTTTTTCTGTTTCTAGATAGTCATGTATTTGTTGGATATCCATTGAGTTGATGTCAAGATTCCAGAGATTGTGAATATGCACGTCTGGTTGCTCGGCATGACCGAAAGACACCAACAGACAAAGAACTAATGTAATAACAAACATTTTTTTCATATGTTAGCTCCTATTACTTCGGCCAATTTGCATACAGCAGTTTTCACAACAAGGGAACCTATAATTATTCGATAAACTTGAAAAGTGTTTTTCCTGCGTATGGTGTGAAGGTTGCTGTCCCATTTATTTTTATATACCAGCCTTCTTTTGCATTGATAGAAAAGCGATCGTTCTGAAAACCATATTTAAATGAAGACAAGGATGAATTTTTGAGAGCGGCCCTTTCATAGGTTACAAGATCTTTATCTCCAAAGAGAGTAGGTCCGTAATAAACTCCAACTATGTCGTATTCGTCTGGCGGCCATATTGTCCAACGGTCAGCAGGGATTTTGGGCCCAACCTCGTATGTTCCGGTTGGAACAACTACTTCTTTCCATTCCGGTCGACTATGGAGTTCGTTTTCAAGTGCTTTATATTCTTCACGTAGCTTTTTGACTTGTTCTTCTTGCATCTGGTCTACTGTAAACCGCGGAACATAAGTGCTGATCGAGAAGGATAGGCCAACCATATCCAGCTGTAGTTGATCTCCATCAACTAAAATGAGTTCATAAGGCTTGCTCCCAATTTCCGTTTCAAGATATCGTGGATTATCAGAGAAATAATTATATATTTCATCGTCTTCAGGCCATAGATAGACACAGCTTTTTTGTGAGGAGTATGCCGTCTGAACTTCATATGTTCCGGCAGGTATATCTTTTCCAATGATGTATATTCCTGTTGGAACGATAATTGAAGACCAATTACCAGTTTCCCATATTTTTAAATTATATGTATCTATAGTGTCTTGTATTTCTGTAAAGGTCAATTCAGATATTGGGATCGTAGGTCCTTCTGCAACGCATACACTACATGAAACGGATAGTAAGAGAATAATGATAAATAAACGTTTCATAATTGATATCCTACTTTCTTAGAAGAACTTTTTTTACAATCAAAATGAGGAAAACAATGATTAACGCTGCAATAAAGGCAATAGCCTCCGTAACAATATGAAGAAAGCCACCTACAACAAGAATACAGAGAATCAGAAAAAGTAAGAAAGCAATCATTGGCGTCACACCTTTCAGTTTGTTTTCTGATTCAGTTGTGTGCTGACATGTACTATCACGGCGCGAAGTTTGTCGGTAAATCTCATGATTTCTTTTTCTTGTGAGGTTGGGGTCAGCAGCGCCAAAGCATTACCGAGGAAATAGGCAGAGGTCTCTTCGGCGACAAATAGATAATCAAGCAATTGTTGCTCTGTCGTATCGTTACCAACACCGCAGTATTTGTTCGCACAGTAGTTTGTGATCTTGTTTGCTGCTTGATTATAGATGCTCTGAGACAGTTCGACTAATTCGTTGTGATGATTTACAGGATTCATGTGTGTTCTCCTATGTTTCCAATCTGTTTGTAGCTGTATCATTGGAAGATTGTTGTAACATTTCATAATACTGATTCCGGACACATTCCGGAGAAGTGATGATCATCTTACCGGAATACTGGAAAACCCATCCAAAGAAGGTGACACTGACCGCAACGGTGGATGTCGCATCAAAGGTGTCTTTTGTAATGTTCGAAATCTGAACGTCCTTGCCAAATTTATCAATAATATTGTCAATTAACTCGGTTTGACAGCGTAGGGTGACATTATATTCTGTTCCAGTATACATGCGGGTGACCTTGTTGGCATAATCCTGGATCTTGAATGTTCGTGGCTTTGGAATAGCTGGCTCATCAATAACTTTTGGTACAGGCATTCGATCTAGTCGAAAGGGTATGATCTTTTCATGTTTATCGGAATAACCTACTACATAATAGCGATCTTCTTTCCAGATAGTAGAATATGGGGAGATAGTATATAACTCTCCGTCATGCCGGAAGATTCGCTCCTTGTACGTGTTGTAATTATAATACTTGAAGGAAATCTTTTTCTTTTCGCGAATGGCTTCAGTAACCTTCTCTAAAACATATAAAATCTGGTTGTTATGAGCTTTCAAGTTCTCTGATACAAAGATGCTTGGAGTTAGTATGGTCTTGTTCTGATAACCGGCTAGGCAGGAGAGCTTATTGATGATTTCTCGACTTTTTTCTTTTGTTATGAACTGGGCTGAGGAGATCGCGTCAATAAGAATCATTAATTCTGTCTTATCCCAATCTCGTGCTCCATAAAAGTACATAGTTGGAATTCCGTTTTGCTCATTGATCAGAATGTCATATCCGGCTTCTCGGAGAAGCTCTATGTCCTTTCGGATGGTACGCGGATCTGAAACATATCCATTTGCACGAAGAATGGCTCTTAATTGTACCGAACTAATCGGATGATCTTCGTCTGTGTTCTCGTAAAGGTACTTATACAAAAACATAATAGCACGCTTGTCAGCCACGTTATTCACCTCGCGTTTTCTCTGATCCTTATCGTATCATTTTTTTGGAGCATCGTCCATGTCAACCTTGACACGAATGTGCGCAGGTGGCTGAAAAGGTTATATATTATGTAAGGAGACATTATATTTATTCGGGTTTATCCTGAATCCATTCAACTACATCTTGGACTCTACAGTGAAGCGCTTGGCATATTTTGCCTAGGGTAGTCATCGTGATAGGTTCGTTATTAAGTAATTTAATGTATATATTTGCGCTGATACCAGTTGCTTTGATAAAGTCGGGTCTTTTAATCCCTCTGTCTATGAGTAGATGATGAAGTTTTTTATATGACCAAGCCATAAAAACCACCTTTTCTGAAAAGTATCTAGAAAGAACTATAATAATTGTAATGTATATATATGAAAAGTCAATGAAAAAAGGACATAATTCATAATAATACAAATTAAATCACGAAATCGTGAAATATTTGTTGAAAAAATAAAACGTGCATGATATAATGATAGTGGAAACAGAAAGAGCGGCAGGTCTTGAGAGCGGCAACTCTCAGGACCCGAGCGGGTGGTCGATGCACCCTACACACGAACTCAGTTCGCACCGCCAATAATCAGTATAGTATTCGCGACGTCCGGAAGTCAAGGATAAAACTGACATAGGCAGAGCTGGTTCGAAAAAGCCAAAATATATGGCACCGTGTAGGATGGAACTCCTGCACGGTGCTTTTTGCTTCCAACAAAAATGAAGGGAGGCAATGATCATGAAAACAGCAGCTCGATTTATGAATGCTCAAGAGGTTGCGGAATATCTTGGAGTATCCACATCAATGGCTTATAAAATCATACAGCAGCTCAATAAGGAATTAAAAGCAAAAGGCTTTATTACCATAGCTGGGAAAATCAGCAGGGTGTATTTCGAAGAAAAGGTCTACTCTCAAGATCATGCAATGGTGGGATGAGACAGAATGAGTCACTATCATTAGGAAGGAAGGTGGTTTCTATGCCGGCTTATAAGGATCAGCAACGAAAAACATGGACAGTCAAACTGCAATACAAGAACTGGGAGCAGAAAGATAAGTATGTTTGCAAAAGAGGTTTTCGGACTAAGCATGAGGCAGACGAATGGGAAGAATCTTTTCTCAGGGAACTGAAGCAATCGCCAGATATTACCTTTGGTGAATTCTGGGAGATTTACAAAAGAGATCGGAAGATGAGGGTGAAGCAGTCCACATGGGACACAAAGGAGAGTATCGTGGAACAGCACATACTGCCATTTTTCAGGAGTAGACTTCTTCGCGAAATCACAACGATTGACATCATGTCATGGCAGAATCATCTTTTGATGGCAAGAGTTCCAGGCACTGGAGAACCTTATTCATCTGACTATTTGAGGACCGTACATAATCAGCTTAGCTGCATCCTTAATCATGGCGTGAAATATTACAAACTCAAAGATAATCCAGCCATGGTGGCAGGGAACATGGGCAAAAGCAGCAAGAGTGAGATGCAAATTTGGACACAGTATGAGTTCCAGAAATTCATTGCGGTCATGATGGACAAGCCGATCCTGTACTATGCTTACGAAGTGTTGTATTGGATGGGGATCAGGAAAGGCGAGTTATTGGCTCTTACCAAGGCAGACGTTGACCTTGAGAAACGGCAGATGAGAATCAACAAGACACTATACAGCAGAGGGAAAGTGGAGATGGTCACCAGCCCCAAAACTCCGGAAAGTAACCGAACGATATCGATCCCGCAATTTCTAGCTGATGAATTGGCCGAATACTTTTCCATGAACTACGACTTGCATGACGATGATCGCATTTTTCCTGTTAAGGGATGTGTCTTGAGCCGTCAATTGAACGCTGGGGCAGAAAAAGCTGGATTGAAAAGGATAAGGGTGCATGATTTGCGTCATTCGCATGTCAGTCTCCTAATCAATGTTGGAGGATTCAATGCGATTCAAATTGCTCGCCGTGTCGGTCACAGTTCAATTGACATAACGTATCGCTATGCGCACCTGTTTCCCGGTGCGCAAGCCGATATGGCGAATCGTCTGGATGAGATGAAGGGAGCGATGAAAGATGTCTGATCGGGTTCTGGATCGTCAAGGGAGATGGAGGAGCCGTACGGTTGCATTCAGGATTTCACCGGAAGAAGATGCGGCTCTAAATGAAAGAGTTCGGTTATCCGGACTCACCAAGCAAGACTATATTATCAAAAGGGTTCTCGAGAAGAACATTGTTGTGATGGGAAATCCGAGAGTACATAAAGCGCTCTCGGAAAAAATGACGGAGATTCTTCAGCGGTTGAAGGATCTACCTGAAGACAGGAAGCCTATCGAACCTGAATTCTGGGAAAGCATCCAGGTAGTTGCAAACACGTTGGCTGGATTGAGTAAGACTATGGGACAGATGAACGATATGTAAGAGAAAGGAAGGATTACTATGACGAAACGCTTTGTTGCTAATAAGAAAGACAGGACGATGTGGGCTTGCTGCATAGCCGCTTATATTCTGATAGCTGATTGGTATAGCCCGTGCAGCATTGTAAGAGCGGACCTCGACGATGGAAGTCTGGTAAACGAGACTCCTTTCGGCAAGAATGAGTATGAAGATAAGTTAATTACAATCCTTGCCAATCTGGCAATTTTTGCGTCACTGGATCCTGACACCTACAAGATGCCGACGGTACAGATACCGGAATCCATAATGGCAATGATCGCAGAGCTGCTTAATATGCGTGGAGAAACATCAGATCAGAATGCGGTAAGAAACGAATGCGAGAATCTGCTGGCATTTGTTTCAGAGATTTTGCGGACGCATCATATGTATCATCTTAGGCTGGCGGCAGCGCTCATGAAGGGATCGCTGGATACCTGTATGATAGAGAGCTTGAAAACTATGTACTGTAACGACTATGACGATGTAGCTTAAGGAGGGATTATTATGACTACTATGACTGGCTTGGTTAACATTACATGTCCACACTGTGGTGAGGACTTTGGGGTGAACGCTTCGGAGTATCAAAGTGTTGCTGAACAGATCAGGGCTAAGGTTGAGGATCATATCCGCCAAGAAGCCAACGCTAAGAAGGAAGAAGAGATTCAGGCGGCTGTGGCAATTGCACTTGAAAAAGCAAGGACCAGCTTCCGGTCACTTGAAGCAAAAGTGATCCAGGAAAGAGCAGACAATGAGAAGTCTGTGGCCGAACTGAAGCATATGCTGGATAAAGCAGAACAGGACAAAAACCTTGCCGTGCAGCAAGCTGTGGCCGAACGTGATGCTGAGAATGTCCGCCTTTCCGAAGAACTGAAACATTCCAAGGAAGAAGCCGAAATGGATCAGAAGGCCGCGGATGCGCGGGCGGAAACCAGAATCCGGGAACTGGAAGCAAAGCATCTGCAGGATACGACCCGAATCAAGGCAGATGCCGATGCCGAGATCGCCAGGTGGGAGCGGCAGATAGCCGCCATGACGGAAAAGGCGAAGGCTGCGGATACCGAAAAAGAGCTGGCGGTCAGGGCGGCGAAAGACGAGGCGCTTGCCACAGTACAGCAGAAGGACGCTGAAATTGTCCGGCTCCAGGGGCAGCTCCAGACACAGGAGCAGGCGGCCAAGGTGAAGGAAGCTTCGCTGAAAGACCAGTATGAAACCGCTTTAAGGCTTAAGGACGACGAGCTGGAACGGGTCAAGGATTTCCATGCGAAAAAATCGACGAAAGCCATCGGCGAAAGCCTAGAAGTATACTGCCAGAACCAGTTTAACGCGATTCGGACGATCGCGTTCCCCGGAGCCTACTTTGAGAAGGACAATGACGCCAGGAGCGGTTCCAAAGGAGATTTCATTTTCCGTGACGAAGCCCTTTCGATTATGTTCGAGATGAAGACCGAATCGGACGAAACGGCCAGCAAACATAAGAACGAGGACTTCTTCAAGGAACTGGACAAGGACCGGCAGGAGAAGAAATGCGAATACGCGGTGCTTGTATCTACGCTGGAAGCGGATAATGATTTCTATAACGCCGGCATCCAGGACGTCTCTTTCCGGTACCCGAAAATGTACGTCGCCCGCCCGCAGCAGTTTATTACCATCATCAGCCTGCTTCGCAACGCTGCGCTGAACTCCCTTGAATACCAGAAGGAACTGGCGCTGATTAAAAGCCAGCAGCTTGACCTGACGAATTTTGAGAAGAACATGCAGGACTTCAAGGATTCTTTCGGCCGGAACTACCGCCTTGCCAGCGACAAACTGAATGCCGCGGTCGAAGGAATTGACAAGACCATTGCCGCCCTTCAGAAGACGAAAGAGAATCTGCTTGCTTCGGACAATCAGCTCCGCCTTGCCAATGATAAAGCGGACAACCTGAGCGTCAAAAAACTGACGAAAAACGCGCCTTCTGTCGCGGCAAAACTGACAGCGATCAAGGGCGCTGCGGAACCCAAACCTGAAAAGAACCCGGCATGACGGCTGCGGCATATACTTCCGGAAAGGTTGGGGCAGGTTCTGCATGAGCCTGCCCCGTTTTCTGCCTCATTCAAAGGAGGGGTGAAAATGAGCAGGTTTTTTCAGGAAATGTTAAAGGAAATGCAGGTCTGCAACTGCTGCGGCGCCCTGGGTGAAAAGCATCCGCTGTATACGATCGAAGCTGATTTTACAGTGACGCTTTGCCGTGAGTGCATTTACAGATTCTTTCGGTTGATTGACAACAGTCCCCAAACCGCAGCTTTGCAAACGGGAAAAACGCGAAGGACACCTTCGCAGATGAAAAAATTCCTGGACGATTATGTGATCGGCCAGGAAAACGCCAAGATGGCTTTGAGCGTCGCCATCTACAACCATATGAAGCGCCTTGACTGCAGTCGGGCGAAGATCCGGGTTCAGAAGAGCAATATCCTTCTGCTGGGGCCGACCGGAAGCGGAAAAACTTACCTGGCCCAGACGCTGGCAAGAATGATGGATGTTCCATTTGCTATTGCAGATGCTACAAGCCTAACAGAAGCGGGTTATGTGGGAGAGGATGTGGAAAACATCCTGCTGAATATATACCATTCTTCTGGAATGGATCTGGCAAAAGCTGAAAAAGGGATCATCTATATTGACGAAATCGACAAGATTGCTTGCAAGGGAGAAAACATGTCGATAACCCGGGATGTAAGTGGTGAAGGGGTTCAGCAGGCATTGCTTAAGATTCTGGAGGGCACTATTGCACGTGTACCGCTTTCTGGAGGACGGAAACATCCGAACGGGGATATGCTGGATTTTGACACAACAAATGTGTTGTTCATCTGTGGAGGAGCCTTTGAAGGCGTGGAAAAGATTGTCCAACAACGGAACGGAAAACGATCCATGGGCTTTGGCGCTGTTCAAGCAGATCAGAAGGATAACGCTTTTTCCTGGAACAAGGTGCTTCCCGAAGATCTGATCAAATATGGTTTTATTCCAGAATTTATTGGAAGGTTGCCGGTTATTGTAGGGCTTAATGAATTATCAGAATCCGATCTAATCAGGGTATTATCTGAACCTAAAGACAATTTATGCCGGCAGTATCAGGAATTGTTTCGCAAGGATGGGGTCGATCTTAGTTTTACACATGATTCGTTGGAAGAGATTGCTCACAGAGCTATAGAACGTAAGTGCGGAGCCAGAGGGCTAAAAGCCATTATAGAAGAATTCCTGATGAAGATAATGTATGAATTGCCTGACAAGAGTGGTGTAAATAAATGTGTTATAGATAGACAGACTATTTTGACGGGAGAAGCAAAGTATAGCAACAACGAGAGAAAAAAGAGTATGGAAATGGATATTTCAAAATGAGGTGATTGATATGAAACGGGTTAGTATGATAGAAAAATTGATATTCTTTTTCGGAAAAGCGAGAAGGAAGAAAAATGAAAAACTCTTATTTGTTATATTATTAGCCAGTATACTTATGGCATGCACAACTGCACATATGGAAGGGGCTCAGACTTCATGGCCCATTGTTGTCATGGATGATGAGATAGATCTTCTGACGCATGAGGAGGTGCTCTCTGGTGTGATGCTGGATCCTGAGACGCTGTTTGCCTATAAGGTTTTGCCTGATGGTACGGTGCAGATAGAACGTTACTGCTGGTATCACAAGCAAGTGGAAATACCTGAAACAATACAGGGACTTAGAGTATCTCGTTTGGGAGACAATTTATTCATAGATGTCCCAACTGAGGACGTTTTTCTACCAAACACTAATATCAAAATGAGTGACTCCACATTTGACTTTTTCGAGGGCACTGTGTGGATGAAAGCCAACCATCCCTATCTTGCTTTTGTTGTAGCAATTATAAACAAAAAAACAAATACTCTTGAGTACTATAGAAGCACTGAGACAAATGAAGACACTCCTAAATTCCGTTATTATATAGAGATTGAAGACTATCCGACTATCAGGTAATGAGGTGAGGTACAATGAAAAAATACGATACATGCATTGAATGAAGATGATCAATGAAATCGGAAAAAGTGGGTCAAAAGTTGGTCACGAGGCAAAATGAAAACCCGGAACCTATTGAAAAATCAGTGGTTCC